>NZ_CP018813.1 GCF_001922345.1 Paraburkholderia sp. SOS3
GACCACACGTTCAACCCATGGGAAGGCTGCCAGAAGGTCGGGCCCGGCTGCGACCACTGCTACGCCGAGGCGCGCAATGCGCGCTTTAGCGGCGGTACGGCGATCAACTGGGGGCCGGGTGCGCCACGGCGCCGCACGTCGCCGGCGAACTGGCGCAAGCCGCTGCAATGGAACATGGCTCATGCCGAGTTTTTCGCGCAGCATGGCCGCCGCCAGCGCGTGTTCTGCGCGTCGCTCGCGGACGTATACGACAACGCGGTTGATCAGACGTGGCGTGCGGATTTGTTTCGCCTGATCCGCAGCACACCGAACCTCGACTGGTTGCTGCTAACGAAGCGTATCGGCAACGCACGGCAAATGATCGACGATGCGCGCGATGCAGATGCCGCCGGGCCGGTGTGGCCATGGCCCAACGTCTGGCTGGGCGCGACGATCGTCAATCAGGAAGAGGCGGACCGCGACATTGATAAGCTGCTCGCCATTCCAGCGCGCGTGCATTTCGTGAGCATGGAGCCGCTGCTGGGGCCGGTCGATCTGCGGCCGTACATTGGAGCGGGACCCAAGCCGTGGGGCTGGTGCCATGGTGTCCGATGGGTCATCGTCGGCGGCGAAAGTGGCCACGGCGCGCGGCCGATGCATCCATCGTGGCCGCGCGCACTGCGCGATCAGTGCGCGGCTGCGGGCGTTCCGTTCTTATTCAAACAGTGGGGCGAGTGGACGGACGAAGACTGGGGCGAGCGTGCTGGATTGCGGGATACGGCTGGCGTCTTGCCGAATGGCGATTTCCTGCTGATGAGCGAAGGTTATGTGCCGCCGTTCGACGATGGTGCGCGCCTTGAAGCGGCCGGCAATGTGAGGCTCGACGGGCGAATGCTGATGGATCGTGTCGGCAAGAAGCTCGCCGGCCGTCACCTCGACGGCCGCACGCACGACGACTTTCCGAAGGGCGCAGCGTGAAAAAGCCCGAGAAATCCTTACAGTCGCGCAACCGGATAGATCTGCCCGCGATAAGCGACCATGAGAACGCCGTTCGAGAAGTGTGGCGCACTGATCTCTCTCGCCGCCGCGAGCGCTTCTTCCTCAGTTTCGAAACCTGGGCCGCGAAAGCCTTTGCCGTAGCCGGGTTCCCCGTAAAACAGCTGCTCCTCCTTGCCATCCTCGTCCACCGAAAAAATGGCGATGGCTGGCCAGAAATCCCTATCCCCTCGCTTAAAGGCGTATGCAGCGTGCTTAATGAGACCCGAGCTGTTCATTGCGACCTCCATATCAGGAGACAAATCCTAGCATGAAGGCCCTTTCCATCCGCCAGCCGTGGGCGTGGCTCATCGTGAGACCGGATCTAACAGGTACTGCGCGCGCGGCAGCAGTTTCATCGGGCGAACTGAAGGACATTGAGAACCGCAGCTGGCCGACTAGGTTTCGCGGCCGCGTGCTCATTCACGCGGCCAAGGGCATGACGCGCGCCGAGTACGAGGACGCCGAAGATCCGCTGTATTGGTGCGGTGGCCCGACCATCGAACTGCCACCGTTCGAGCAGCTTCAACGCGGGGGCATCGTGGGCGCAGCAACGATCGATGCGTGCATCCAGTCCATGCATCGATCGTCAAAGTGGCACGCGGATGGATGTTTCGGTTTCCATCTCGTGGACACGCGGCCGGTGCCGTTCGTGGCGTGCAAGGGCGCTCTCGGCTTCTTTGACGTGCCGAAGGAAGTCGCTTCACATTTGCGGCAGATGCACGACCTTGGAGCGATCGCATGCAATACCTGACCGACCGCGATCTCGCCGGCGAGCGCGGGTGCATCCTGAGCGACTGTGGCGCGCACCGATTTTGCCTGCGGCGGGAATGGGGCCGCACGCGGCCGCAGCCTTTTTCTTTCGCGGGAGGTGGAATTTGAGCGACACGTTTCTGACGCCCGAAGAGGTGGAAGAGCTCTCAGGAATTCGCGTCGGCCGCGGCGGCAAGACGCGCGAGCAGCTGCAGATAGAATGGCTGCGCACCTCCGGTATTCCGTTCTGGACGAATGCGCGTGGGCGCCCGATCATCGCCCGCTCTGCGATCGAAGGCGGTGCGCGGGCGGACGAACAGCCGCGTCCGAAATGGCAGCCGAAAGTGCTCTCGCTAAGGTGATTTATGGGCCGGAAGCCTACTGTCAACCTGAACCTGCCACCGCGCATGCGCGCGCGGCCGCGCGGAAAGGTGACGTACTACTACTACGACTGGGGCGGTAAGCCGCGGCGCGAAGAGTCGCTCGGCACCGACTTTGTGCTGGCCGTGCGCCGTTGGTCCGAACTCGAGCAGACACAGGCGCCGGCGGCGGCCGCGCCGACGTTCAAAGACGCGGCCGACATCTACATACGCGATGTGTTGCCGACAAAGGCGCCGCGCACGCAGAGCGACAATCTGAAGGAGCTCATTTTCCTGCGCGAGTTCTTCGGCGATGCGCCGCTCGACGAGATCGAGCCTGTCCACATCAAGCAATACCTGCGCTGGCGTCACCAGAAGGCTGTTGCCTGGTTCGAGGCGAAGAAGCAGCCTGTTCCGAAGGACGCGGGGCACGTGCGAGCGAACCGGGAGATCGCGCTGTTCAGCCACATCTTCAATAATGCGCGCGAGATCGGTCTCACGAAGGCACCGAACCCCTGTCTGGGTGTGAAGAAGAACAGTGAGGACGGCCGCGACGTCTATGTCGAGGACGATCTGTATGCGCGCGTGTACGCGCATGCCGACGAGCCAACGCGCGACGCGATGGACCTCGCATACCTGGCTGGCCAGCGGCCTCAGGACACGCTCAACTACGACGAGCGGGACATCCGGGACGGCTACCTGTTCATCGGACAGGGTAAGACGGGCAAGAAGCTGAGAATGGAGGTCGTCGGCGAGCTCAAGGCGGTGATCGACAGGATCAAGGCTCGAAAAGCGGGTTACAAGGTCGTCAGCACGGCGCTCGTCGTGACCGAGACAGGGCAGCGCATGACGCTGCGCACGCTGCAGTACCGGTTCCGCGCAGCGCGCGCTGCGGCTGGCATTCCGGCGAAGGACTTCCAGTTCCGCGATCTGCGCGCGAAGGCTGGCACCGACAAAACCGACGCGACCGACATTCGCCAAGCACAGCAGCAGCTGGGCCACGGATCGATCACGATGACCGAGCACTACGTGAGGAAGAGGCGCGGCGATAAGGTCGGCCCCACGCGCTAAAATCGTTCCGCAATTCTTCGCGCCCCCAAGTGGCAAGCGGCTTTGAGAGGCCTTTATTTTGAGCAATTGCGGAACAAAATTCGGTGTAACTATTTGATTATTATAAATTTGCGCGAGGACTCATAATCCGCCTCCGAAAGGACACCGTGGGTTCGAATCCCACCCGGCCCACCAAGGGTTAGCGGGCAATAACGAGCCACAGAAGATTTCCGCAATCCAAGATCTTTTCCGCAATTGCGCATCGGGAGATTGCGCCTCAAGAGCAGCGGAAACGAAACAGCCACCCGAAGGTGGCTGCTCGAAAAGATGATGAGGCGATAAAGTTACCTCAGCTCATTCCACGAATTCAGCGTCACCGATCCGGTAATAAAAACTGAGTAAGCGGAGCCGGCCGGAATGATCAAGTTGGTCGCGATGGCGTGACCGGTGGTGTTGTCGTTTCCAATCTGCGCGACGAGACCATCGATGGTAATGGCGATAGACCCGCCGCCGACGCCGCATGTTCCTGCAGCATAGACGATGATCGGCTTTCCAGTTGTGTTCGTATAGGTGGTCCCTAACGTGCGGGATGCCGTTACATCGATGATCGTTTGCGCTACGCCCAGCACTTGGCTTTGGTTGACCGCCTGATTTGGGCTTGTTGACGCAGAGGTCGCAAGCGGTAGCGGAGATGCAATGTTTTCGACTTGCCCCAATTGGACGGCGTGCGCGCTTTCGGTGGCCGGCGCTACTTGCTGGGCGCCGGCATCGCATGACAGCAACACCCAGCACAGGTCGCCATCGTTCAGCAGTGAGCCGACGAACGAGACCAAAGTTGCGATACCACCTTCGACGATCTCATCGCCTTGCAACTGCTGGCCGCCGAGACCGAAGATCGGGGCCGCGGTGGGGCCATCAGGTGCGTAAGTCGACGGGCCGTCGTTCGTCGCGGCCGCACGGAATTTCTGAACCACACCGGACGTGGTCGGGAGTGCCTCAAGCGGCACGGAATTGGTTGCAGTGTATGTCGTCATCTCTGTTCCAATGGATGTGGGTTAATCAGAAGGAGTACGAATTCAAACCGAGTTCTGCGTTGATGACGCCCGTTGTTGCTGTCGTGGTCAGCACATAGAAGAGCGTCTGAGGAATTGTGATCATCGACCTGCTGCTGCCATTTCCCGAGAACACATCGGGCGGGTTGAAACCCGCCACCATGCCGACGCCCGCACCAGTGGAGGTCGAGGCGACGATAAAGTCCGCAGAGATACCGGTCTGCCCTCCCACGCCGACATTTCCATTGAGTTCGGCCGACTTGGCGTTCATCGGAACCGCCGACGCAATGCTGAAAGCTTTAAACGTTGAGGTCAGAACGCCGGAATTCATAACGGTCACCGGCGCGATCCCGATGGAGCGCTCTTTCTGAAAACCCACTTTCAGTTTGCCGGCCGAGTCAGTGGGCCAGACCGAGATCAGTTCCGTGTACGTAAAGCCGGTAGGCAAGTTTTGGCCACCGTACGTTTCACCGACGATCGAGCTGGTTGCGTTCGTCGCGAAAATGCCTCGCGTTCCTGCCGTCGGATTCCAGGCCGCGTAGATGCCGACATAGCCGTTCGCCGGCGGCGATCCTGCATCCATTCCGCCGATGCCTACCGGTCCGGCCAGGTTGAGCGTCTCGTTGAACGACGACAGGATGATCGGGAGGCCGCCGAGACCTGTTTTG
This sequence comes from Paraburkholderia sp. SOS3, assembly GCF_001922345.1. Lineage (NCBI taxonomy): Bacteria > Pseudomonadati > Pseudomonadota > Betaproteobacteria > Burkholderiales > Burkholderiaceae > Paraburkholderia > Paraburkholderia sp. SOS3. Next base: position 4,897 of record NZ_CP018813.1, read on the forward strand.
AGGACCAGCTCGTCGGCGGTGAATGTGAGAGTCGACGCGGCCGCTGATTGAATGGCCGCGAGGTTTCGCGTTGCGCCGGCAACCGTCGTTACCTGGCTCAACTGCGCTGCCTGCTCGCTGGCGATTGCGGGGGCAACTTGCACTGCGCCTGCCGTGCACCCGACGAGGATCCAGCAAAGCTCGCCGTCATTCAAAAGCGGTTCGACAAATGAAACGAGCGTGGCGATGCCGCCTGCAACGATTTCATTACCTTGAAGCTGTTGACCACCGAGGCCAAAAATCGGCGCTGGTGCGAGGCCATCCGGCGCATACGTTGAAACGCCGTCGTTGGTCGAGGCGACAAGAAATTCCTGTTTCACACCCGAGATGGTCGGCAACGCCGGCATCGGGACGGGGTTGTTTGCGGTGTACGTCGTCATACTTGTTGAGCTCCATCATCAAGCACGTTGAAAGGCCACGACCACGTGTCGGCCGTGGCAGCCGTCGTTACGATCCGCGCGGAAAAATGGCGGGAGCACGGGGTGAGGCCGTGCGGAGAATGCGCGGATATTCACCGCATGGGTTGCGGTGATTTAGGTCGCATGCGACGGGTATACTGTACATCCATACAGTATTTTTTGTGTGAAGAATATGCGACCGAAGCTGCCGGAATTCCCGTCACCGACGACGGAGCAGTTGCGCGCGATCTACGCACGCTCGGATCAGGACGTGCGCAATGTTGTGCTGGAGGTCATACGGCTGCGCCAGCTGGTAGCTGACGCGGATGCCTGTCGCGAGACGATCGACAAGTGTTGGAAAGCTGAAGGGTTAGGCCAGCTCGTTGCGCTTTATGAGTTCCGGATACTGATGCAGACCGAACGCTCGAGGATGGGCTTCATCAGCGAATACAAGGGGAAGGCTGACGAGCAGCCGCGCGATGCGGGTGATGACGGAGGTGCGGCGACGCCCGCGTGAGCGTCGCCGAAATACAGCCTTTGGACTGTAAAACGAAAATACAGCTGATAGCCTGTTAAGCGGCCTTCGGCTGCGGCGCGTAGATCGCCGTAATGCGGCTCGCGACGAGATCGATGCTGTGATCGTCCTCATCGAATCCCCCGGGCCACGCATCGGCCTGAATGGTCGTATAGCCGACGTCGTGCAGCCACATCACATCGCCCGGCCTGTGAATCCAGTCGACGAGAAACGGCAATAGATCGTCGAGCCGCGGATACCCGAACCAGATGTCGCGGCCATTCGCGACGATCACCATGCCGGCCAGTTCTTTCTCGAAGCGCGCGTAATACGCGGCATTCGCGCCCTTGGGCGGCTCGAAGCAGTGTAGCTTGCCGATCTGCGCGGCCGGCAGGAACAGTGGCGTGTACGAGGTGCGCCAGCCGCCGAGCGAGTGCCCCTCGACGTTGAACACGGTACCGGCCGGGACCTGCGAGAGTGCCCACTGCCAGATCTCATGGCAGCCGTCGTACGCGCCGCGCGTGACCTTCGCGCCGCCGCCAACATCGACCGGCCACAGGTCGACGTCATCGAACAGATCGCCGAGCTGATGATCGCTGAAGCGCGTGCCGCTGATCGAGAGACACACCTCGCCGGCGGCGTCGCGCGACAGCACCGCCTGGCTATCGCCATCCTTGTACTGGCCGATCCACTGGCAGCCGAGAGCTTCGAACGCAGCCTGCGCTTTCGCCGGATCCATCACATACGCAGCCTGTGCACGGAGCACTGCTGCGTAGAGCGCGGCGAGATCCATCAGGCGCTCGCGGCCGCGGTCGACGCCGGCGCCGGCGGCGCGGCGGTGGGCGTGCCGTAGACGGCCAGCCAGTTCGACAGCGCGATCGACGCGGCGCCGAGCGCGAGACGGATCGTCGCCCGCGTGCCGGCGTCGATCGGCAGCAGCGATAGGAGGCCGATAGCCTGCGGGATCACCGTGTTCACGAGGCTTTGCACGTTCGACGGATCGAGCGTTGCGACGGCCGCGCACAGCTTGCCGTTGTCCTGCGCGAGTAGCGCGAGATTCGGATCGCCCGGAATCGATGCGCTCAGATCGAGCAGCGTCGGCTGCACGACCGCGCACGCCTTTACAACGTTCGTTTGAGCCTGCGCGGCGAGCGTCGCGAGGTTCTGTTGCTGTGCCGACGTGCAGCCAGCGAGGATAGCGATGGACGCGACAAGGCCTGCCGCGAGCAGCATGAGTTTCTTCATGGTGAGTGTTTCCAGGAGAGGTGGTTAGAACTTCCAGCGGATGCTGGCTTTGACGGTTGGTGCTTCGGCGCCCTTCACGACGGAAAGGCTCAGGCGAGTCGATGGCGGGATCTCGGCATAGACGATCGCGCCGGGCTGTACGTCGAACTGCTTATCGAGCACTGGCAGCACTTGTACGTGTGTTACCAGCGCCAGCAACGCAGCGCCGATCACTGCGCTGGCGCGGCCGGTTGCTTCGCGGCACGCATCTGCGTCAGCTTGTGCGCGCCGGCCACGATCAGCACGACGAGCGCGCTCTGCACGTCGAGCGGCAGCGTGACGTGAAACAGGCCTGCGACATACGAGACAACGGGTGCGACGACAGCGCCCGCGCCGACTGCGGTCGCCGTATTCAAAGGGGACGTCTGGTTCATAGATGCTCCGGGTCGTGGTGAATCACTTCGGTTGGAGAGAACTGGTAACCCTCGCGCGCGTATTTCTGCGCGATCCAGATCGGGTACGGCAGCATGTGAATGCCGGCGTCCTTTGCCGTGTGGAACTGCTTGCCGAGAAGCACGCCGTTGACGGTCATGTCGTCGACGAAGCGATACGGGTCGAACGGCTTCGCGGCGAGAAATGACAGCCAGTCGAACGCGGCGGCGTGCGGGCCCCACAGGCCTCGCTTGCAATCGGCGGCGAACTTCGGCCAGTCGATGATCTCGGCGTAGCAACGCTCGATCGGATGGTGGTGCGCCTCGAGCGGCGCACCGAGTTCTTCGGCCGTCTTGTTTGAGATGAAGCACCGCGCGCCATCGCGCTCGAGGAGTTGCGCGCGTGAGCGCCGGAATAGCGACGTCGTCGTGCGCGGGTCGTGGCCGGGCAGCAGCACGTCGACCTCGATGGTTTCTTTCTGTTCGTGGACTTGTTGGACGCTCATGGCCGTAAACGAAAAAGCCCCGCGCGCGGCGGGGCGATTGCAAACCTTGGTGGAAGGCGGAACGGTTGCTAAGGTAAAGATGCTCGACGTTTGAGCAATCTCGTCCTCGGCCCCGTCTCGAAAGTGGTGGGGCCGTTTTTTATGTCGTCGGCATGACGCCCGTCTCCATCGCCTGCGCGAGACGCTGCGCGCGGCCGTGCACCTGTCGCGCCCACAGCGAGGCGCGCATGCCGGTGGCGGCCGCGGTGTAAAAGCCCTGCTTGATGTTTGTGAGCGTGTTGCGGAAGGTGAGCAGAGTGCCGATGCCCATGTTGAAGCACATGTTCGCCATCACTCGCTGGCGCACTTCATCGAGCTGTCGCCACCATGGCAGAAACCGGTCGAGGCTCGCGCACGCGGTCTGGATGTCTTCGGCGAGCAGCTGGTTGACCTGTGCATCCGTGAGCGGGAAGGTCCAGTCCTTCGGTATCGGGTTCGCCTTCATGTTGCGGCCGACACCGATCGTCTGATTGCCGGTCGAATCGATGTAGGGCGAGTACTTCGTGCCCTCGTCGCGCCGCAGTTCCGCTTCGAGCAGGGTGATGTTCATGGCTAGACGATCGCGAGAATCAGCTTGACGGTGTCAGCGAGCCACAAAGGGAAATGGCCGTGGACCGCATAGAAAAGCACTGCGTAGAGGGCGAAGCAGGGGATCACGACGGGGAACAGCACCTGGCGCAAAACGAAGCGCCAGCCTTGCGCGATCCGGCAGAAGAAACGCACGGCGCGCGTGCCTTCGTCCCACGTCTCGACGATCACGCGCGTGTCCTTTTTGATCTCCGTTACGGCGGCCGCGATAGCCGCGATCTTTTCGTCTTGCGACTGCAGGTGCTCGCGTACTTCTCGGTCGCTACGGTCGAGCCGTTGCTCGAGCTTTGAGAACCGCCGGTCGCCATCTTTCAGGCGCTCTTCGACGCGCGCGGACGCGCCAGCTTTCTGCTCTGTCATTGGGTCCCCGAGAAAAGAAAAAGCCGCCTCGTGGGCGGCTGGTTTTGACGCACTTGACTTATGGGACCGTTGGTCCTAGCATTGATCGCACTGGCACCTCGCACTTCGCGCGGTCCGACACCCCGAAAGGACGATCATGAAGCTCAGCTTTCGTGCGCTTTTTCGCGCTCTCTCAAAACGACATGCAATACACGCCGCCGAGTCCAGAGGACATCGAGCGCCTGAAAACGGAGCTCGGACTCACCGGTCAGCAGATGGCCGACCTGTTCGGTGTGGCCGGCAATCGGGCATTTCGGCGATATACGTCGCCGTCAGGGAACAACCGGCGCGAGATCAGCGCTCACATGTTGTTCTTCGCGATGGCGCGACTCGAATTGAGCGCCGATGCTATCGAGCGAATCCTCGATCGCATGCGCAAAGCCGGCGCAACCATCGACCTGTCGGCTCCCGCTGGAGAGCAGCCGCCGTCGTAATGACGCTCGGCTGCGCGGCCGCGACGCAGGCGCGAGCCGACTATATCAACGACTACGTGCAGGGCGAGATCGGCATCGGCGCCGCGAAGTATCAAACGCAAGACGGCCGCTGGCTGCAGCAAGGCATCCCCGGCGGATCGAGCGTCACCAGCAAGCCGCCCGCATTCTCTCTAGGCCTCACCGGCCCGCTCATCACACGCGGCAAGTGGGGAATCGACTGGCATGCCGAATACGTCAATCTTGGGCGCGCTGCCGCTGAATGCTGGTGCACGCCGAATGACGACAACTACGACGCCAACTCTCACAGGTACCAGACAAAAGTGAACGTTCCTCAAGCCTACTTCACAGGCGAGGGCCGGTCTCAGGGGGCTGCACTCACGTTAGAGCCGTATTACTGGCTCCATGGCGTGCGATTGGGCGTCGAGGCCGGCGCATACATCCACCGGGATAGCTGGTCGGAGAGCGTATCCGACTGGCAGGCATGGCCCGGTGTTCCGAAGCAGAACATCAGCATCTCGGACTCATACTGGTCCGTTGCACCTGTCGTCGGCGCTTCGGTCGGCAATGGCCGGTTCACGCTGTCATACCGGCACTACTTCATGCGCCTCAATAGCAACTCGCGGAAACATCCCGCCGCTGTGGAATGACGCCGACGTGCTGGAAATGAAGGTCAAGTTTTGACTCCCGCTCTGTGGAGTGCTTTACGCCGATTCTGCGGCATCCGATGCTTGTTCAAGCTCTCGCAATTGGGCTGCCGTCCATTGGGTCATTTGATGGTACTGGCAGCCCCTGCAAGCGTCCTCCGCCAGAGAACCGTCGAGCAACCCTGCCCGAATTCCCCAATAGAAATCCGAGTTAAAAATGTCGTTGATCGGCTTGTCGATGAACTCGGGATGATGTGTGAGATTTCCAGCCCCATGCACCTGGGGCATATGGCAGCACACGACGGTTGGATAAATTCCTTGCCGGTTCTTGGAGATACGCGGAGCATGCACCCACGGCACGTTGCAAGTCTTAATCGCCACGCTCAGTTTGTGCGCTTCCTTTGCGCGATTCGGTATCACGGGCGAAACCGGCTGCGGCACGTCATCTCGTAACGCGTCTTCCAGATGAGAGGTTAGCGATAAGTCGACGCCTAAGCGCTCCGCCTCATCTTTAGCTTCACGGATGATTGGCGCAAGATTTTCCTTGGACATATCCAAGGAAACATTTAGACCTTTGATGTTGAACGGGGCGCCACGTACCTCGGCCGCCTGCGCAAACACTTGGGGGATCCCTACCGAATGCGCGAAACGCACCATTTCCGGGAGTTCATGGATATTTTGGTCCATGACAACCATCATGATCTGTAACGTCTCGCAGTTCTCGCCTAACCTCTTGATCTCGGCAACTTCCTTCACGTTGCGCACGACGTTCTTCCAGACTGATCCTTGGCGGATTCGCTCATACGTTTCTTGAGTCGCTCCATCCATTGAAAGGCCAACGCGATCGGCATGTTCGAATGCCTCCTTTATCCGTCCGCGTACCGGGATGGTCCCGTTGCTGATCATTGAGATCTTGGCGTCAGGGAAAAGCTCCTTGAATCGACCGTAAATCGTGCCGAGTTCAGGGTTTAACGTCGGCTCACCAGACGTCATGTCTAAAATTTTAGGGCTGCCGAAATGAGCGCCCTCGATGGCCATCGATGCGAAAAGCATTTCTGCTTCATCGACCGAGATCATCGGCCCCTTCATGCCAGCGTGACCCGGGCACATGATGCATTCCAGGTTGCAATTTTCAGTAGCACCGACTGCGATCGCCTCGGGAACCGCCTTCAATCGACCCTTTCTGCCGAGATCAATCGCACGACCGATAATCGCCTCAGCACGGGCAAGCACCTGCTCATCCGTTTCCGGATTGATCGGCTCAATTTCAGGGGCGGACAACTTCTCGCTGCTATCCAGTCTGGAGATTGCCCGCCCGACGATCCTGTGCTTTATAGACATGGAAAGCCGAGATATTGCGGCTCCAACACCCGTTTGAATCATGTCATTGCACCCCATGTTATTGGGGTGCATCGTATCATGTCGAGACGGAGAAAACTCCGTTGCTATAGGTCCATCCGATCGATACCGGTCCTGCATTGGCCGGGACAAGAACGGCAGTCTGCCCAGATTGAGGCGACCAGTCTTGAGTGTCGCCATCCCAAACGATCGTATTTACTACGATTCCGTTTTCTACAAGAGCGTAGGTTTTGCATCTCCATAAATCACCATTCGAAGTTAATCTGACCGCGTCCACCTGACGTACCATTATTCGAAGCAGCGCCGCCGGAACCACCGCCGCCACCGCCAGGCGCAGCGCCAGAACCTGCCAAACCAGTGGCGCCACCCGCTCCTGCACCACCTCCGCCCCCAGTTGATCCGCCTTGGCCGCCTGTTCCACTGGCGCCAGCACCTGATCCACCCGAAGCGCCCGGGATGCGCGTTCCAGCGGCCCCCGTTCCGCCGGTGCCACCGCTTCCGCCATTGCCTCCGCCGGCTGCGTTTGCCGCTCCTCCGCTACCGCCTGCGCATGTAATGGTAGTGCTACCAGCCGTGAACGACGTCGTTCCTCCTGTGCCGCCACCGCCGCCAGGGCCCGGAGCGGCTCCCGCCGCTCCGATTGCGCAGGAAATGATCTGGCCCGGCGTTACTGCGATTACGCCTTCAGCAAATTCTCCGGCGCCCGCACCACCAGCGCCACCATTCCCGGCCGACCCGACGCCGCCGCCGCCACCACCACCGCCCACATGCGATACCGCAGGGAAAAACACGTTCGCGGGGACCGTGAAGTTTCCGGTGCAGTGATGGTTTGGAGGCCGTGATTCTGAACCTGCCCCAACGTCACCGCATGATTGCTTGCCGTAGCGGGAGATATTTGGAGAGAGCCGCCAGTCTGTCCGCTCAGAACAAATTCCGTGAGCGATGCGCTATATAGCACCGTGTATTGCTTGCCCGCGACGATCTCGCCGCCCTGAAGCGCACCGGCCGCACCAACCAGAGGAACCGAGCCGCCGCCCGCGTTGATCGTGCACGGCCCGGTGTTATTGTTTGCGGCCTTGAAGACGATTTCCTGTCCATCGGTGTACGACGTGATGGCGGCGGTCAGCGCGAGCGCGACCTGGTTTGCCGTGGTGCTGCTGTCTACTGCATATTGCGATGAGCCGAGCTGCATCATCTTCAGCAGGCTCGTGATCTGCGGCACGCCGGCCGGAACGGAGATATTGCCGGTCGTCACCGTGCTCTGGCCATTGGCGACCGTCACGACCGCGATCGCGGTCCAGCCCGCGTCGACCGAAGGCGTCACCTGCGTGCCGGTCGTCGCCGCGACACCGGCCTTCGCCTGAATCGCACAGACGCCCTGACGCTCGGTGGGCAGGAGCGCCATTGCCACCCTGACCGTTCAGCGGCTGCTGCGGATTCGCGCTGTTGAAGAAGGGCAATACGACCGGTGTCGTGTCCTGATCCTGATACTGGACTTCGATCAGGTAGTTGATGCTGAAGCGCTCGTCGACGGCGCGGGGGTCGAGATCGTCTGGGCCGCCATGTTGAGGCCCTGCTTCAGGATGACGTCTGAGTCGGCGCCCAGCGATCCCCACGTCGTCGCATCGACTGCGCCATCGTGTAGATCTCGCCGATGCCGACGAGCACGTTCAGCGCGGCCGGCGAATTCGGCGTAACGGCGAGACCTCGCACAATCGTGTTGCTGCCGAGCGCAGCTTGCGCGAGCTTCGCGATAGCGATCATCGTGGCGCGCTGCGCGAACAGGAAATCGACGCTGCGGCCCTGTTCCTGCGTATAGACGGTTGCGCGATCCATTCAGGCTCCAGAAAAAAGAAAAGCCGCCCGAAGGCGGCTCGTTAAAGCGGAAGGTGAGAGTGGGTCAGGGAGTGACCGGGTTATTGGCGATACGCAGCCATACGACTGTGCCAAGCATCTTGGTCGACTCGACGGCCGCGATGATCGCGGCATCCGTCACCGATGTAATCTGCGCGTCGGACCAGGCACCGTATGAGTCGAATGACCAGCGCCAGGAATCCAGTTCGCCGAGCGACTGAGCATTGGTGATGGGCCGATAGGCCGTCACGAAGCTTTGATAGGGCATCGGCGCGCCCCACTTGCCGACGCCGGTGTCCCAGTAGAAAGCACCGTCGAAGCCGCCTGAGTCGTCGGTCCTGCTCGGTTCAAAGATGTCCGGCGTGCGCCGGTGACAAGCGTGAGGACCGCCGACATGTTCGCGCGCGTCGGTCCTTCACGAACAGGTTCGCGAGGATGCGCGCGCGAAAATCGCCGTCCGGTTCGTTCGTCAGTCTGGGCAGCGACGTGCCGAAGAAGTCGTTCGATATGAGGTCGAGGTAACCGTCGGTCGCCGTCGCGATGCGCGTCTGCAGCGCCGCGTAGGTGATCTGCGCGTAGATCGACGACAGTGCCCACGCGGGCCCCTGTAGCGTCGCGTCGAAGTTCGGCGATGCTTGAACCACGACTTCGGGAACTGCGCCTTCAGGCGACTGAAGATGTCCTGTTGATCGCCCTTAGCCATCAGTTCACCGTGATCGTGCCCGCGACGATCGTCTGCTGCGCGGTTGCGACGAGGTCAGCGTTGCTGCCGTTGATGGTCATGCTGTTCGCGACCGACGCCACGCCGGGGACCGCCCACATGACGAGAAGAGCTGCGTCCAGAGCAGCGAGCCGCCAAGCGGGATCGACGCGATGAACGATTCGATCGCATTCTTCACGGCAGCCTCGACATCGGGAAGGGTGTACCCTGGCGCCGCTGTGACCGTCGCCGTGACATTCGCGGTCAGGTCCGACGCGGCGAACACGTCGAAGCGGATACTCAGCCCGCGAATCGCATCGATAGCCGAATAGACAGCTTCCTGCAGCGTGTCCGTGAACGGCGAGATGACGACATAGAAATAGCCGTAGAAGGGTGTGCCGTCGATCGCCTCGTTCTCGACGATTTCGTACTGGATGCCCTGTTCGAGGCCGTCGATGGCGGATTCCACCGCGATTTGATAGCTGCGCGCAGGCCCTGAATGTAGAGCTGGAAGCGCGCCATCACTGCTTCGTCGCTCTCCTGATTCACGCCGTTCGCAAAGGCGCTCGGGTTCGTGACAGTGTCGACGTACTGGATAGCGGTCGAGATCGTCGTGATGCTGCCTGCTGCGACGTTGCCCTGCGTGCCAGCGTTCTGCGCCTGCACGGTGACCTGCGCGCTCGTCACACCGGCCGGGATGATGTACGCATTCGCCGCTGCGTTGTAGTAGGTCTGGGACGAATCGGGAATCACCTGAAACGGCTGCGTACGTCCGCGGTGAGCACCATTGCCCCGCCGGAATACGTGCCGCCGATGCCGTCCGGATTGGGCGTGAAAACGCCCGCAGGGATCGTCGCTTGCGCAGTCGGCGTGAAGCGCGGAGAAGACGACCTGCCCGGTCGATGCGACAGCCTGCTCGCGCGGCGGGCAGCCGAAGTCCGAGATGAACGTGTCGACGTCGTTGCCTCGGACGTCGAAAGACGCGCGGTCGCGAGCACCTGCTGCACGAGCGATTGCAGCCACATCGTCACGCCGGCGACGGCCTCGACGCGCGCGAGCTCGAGCGAACCGATAACGAACGACAGGAAGACCGCGACGCCCGTCGCCGCAGAGGCGAACCGCCGACTGGATCGCCGCGACCTGCTGCTGGACGATCGTCGTGAAGCTTTGCGTGTTAAGAGCCATATGCGGGCACGTTGAAGTTCAGCGTCTGCGGCACGCCGTGGGCGCGGTAGATGTACTGGATCGTCACGCTCAGCAACCCCTGTCGCGTCGTGCTGATATGTGATCGTCGGGCGGCGGGCTGCTTCTGCACATCCGGCTCGACCATCACGACCGAATTGATCAGCGACTGGATCTCGGCAAGCTCTTCGGGCGAGAGCGCGTGGCCGACGAAAGCGGCCGAGACCGGCTCCATACGTCGGATGCCAGATGTACGTGCGGGAGGCGTAAGCAGCCCGCGCACGATGCGCTGGTTGAGTTCCGTTACGCCTGTCGCAAGCAGATCGTCCCCAGAGGCCGAGAACTGATGTCCTGGCCCCACCAGTGGAAGGAATCGGGCATTGCCTTGCTCTCAGGTCGGTGGGCTGGTCTGACTTCCAGCACCATGTTCAAGGTGGGTGTGGTTGTGCACGCTCTTGCCTTGCGCGGTGGAGGTCGTTGTTGACGGTCACGGGGCCGTTCAACGTGGCTTCGCCGCCCTGCGGACCGGTCCCCTGCGTGACCTGACGTCCAGTTCGATCTGCGGCGAGGAGACGTCGCCTCGGTGCCAGCGGTAAGACCAATGGTCTGCGTCGCCTGCAGCACGATCGACTTCGATGCCATGCTGATCTGCTCCGGCGCGCCCGAACGTCATCGTGCCGTCGTTGTTCAGCCTCACGAAGGATCCGGTGCTGTCGACGATCGCGGCCTGACCTGACTGAACAACCGGCGGCCGCGCGGAGTTATTGAAGAATCGCGAGCCGACGATCGCTACCTCAACGCGCCCGTCGACGAAATCGAGCCGCACTGCGTCGCCGATCGCGGGCCCGAATACCGCGCCGAACCCGTTGCCAACCCATTGCGCGCCTAGCGGGATGAAGCCCGTTTCCTTCAGCGTCGGCATGAGCAGCACCTTCACGGTGTAGTCGTCGGGGTTGTAGGCGCTGATCTGTCGTACTTCGTGGACATGAAGTTCGCCATGAACTCCGAGACGACGCGCTTGATGTGCTCGATCATGAAAGCGCCACGGTCTGTTGAGCGGTCACCGTCTTACCGTGCACAGTGACCTCGAACCTCGCTGGCTTCGCACGGAACGTGCGGCGCACGCGCGCGGCCTGATAGGTGGTGTCGAAGGGCGTTCCGGTACCCTGCACGACGATGGGCGTCCACGGGTAAATCAGCGTTTCACCAGGCAGCCGGCGCTCATCTTCAGCTCGTGTTGCTGATCTGCGTAAGCAGTTCCTGCGCCTTTGCGTCGCACTGCGCCTGCGTCAGGCCGGTTGAGATGAAGTCGAACGTCTGCACGCTCTGCGCAAGGTCCGCGTCCCGCTCGATGCGTTTTGCGGTGCGGCTCGCCGTTGCAATCGACGTGTAGACCGCGTTCTTGTCGCCGTGATAGCTGCGCACGCGCACCTTCACGTCCTGCGCGAGCGTGAGGTCGTGCTCGAACTCGAGGTTCGTCGCATTGCTGGTCGGGTAGGGGCGCTGAGTGTTTGGCGGGTCGCACTGGATCAGGAACGGCTCGTTCGAGAGCGCGCTGCTGAACTTGCCGAAGTAGAGGCGTGCGGCCGAGCACGAAGCACTGAAACCTTCGTGCTGGGCGAGGTACGTGAGCAGCGTCCACATCGTTTTCTCGTGGTGCAGGCTCACGTGATCGAGCGTGAAAAACCGGCCGACGAGATCCGTCGTTGCCTGCACGTTCGGCGTCAGGCCGACCTGTTGCGCGATCTGCGTCGCGATCTGGCTCGCGGTCTGGTTCGGGAATTTGACGTCGATCTTCTGATCGGTCAGCAACGAGGTCAGGTCGCGGCCGGCCAGAGAAATGCGAGCGTTTGCCAGTTCGGCCGGATGGAATCGATCCGGTACGTCTGGAGCAACGTCATATCGCCGGCGGAATAGTTCATCGGGTCTTTCGGAAACCCGACGTACACGTCAACGAGGATCTCGGTCTGCTGCGTCCACCACGGCCAGTCCGCATAGTTGCCCCGGCACCTCGATGCGGATCGTGCCCGCCTCATAGATACCGTTGTGCTCGGCATCCCACAGGTCCATTCGATGATCTTCGACCCCACCTTCAGGATCGCGCGCGGCGCGGCGAGCGTTCCTGTGGTGGGTAGCTGGTTCAGCATGTCAGCGGGAATGATGAGCGTGTTGATGCCGGTGAGAAAGGGTCCGTAAGACCGTTGGCTGCCGCTATATCGGTCCATCGGCTTGCGTCGCCATACTGCTGCGACGCGATGGTGTACAGATCGCCGCCGCCGACCGTGATCGACCTTGGGCTGGTCGGGCGTCGCAACGAGCGGCAGGTTGGTCTGCATACGCGCGGTGATGCTGGCGCAATTCGTACAGTTCGGGCAACTGCACCGTCGCGTTCAATTTCGCCAGTGCGTTGAAGACGTTCTGCGATGCTGGGCAAGCCGGGTATCACGCCAGCGCCAGTGGCCACGACGCCTTCAGCGTTCGCGATCATCGACTGCACGCGCGTCGCAACGGCGGCAAGCGGAGCCGCGGCTGCAGCGACAGTCGACACCGCTGCATTCACGACCTGATCGGCGCAGTTGGCCACGCCGCTGATGAACGACGTGACGCTTCAGTCCGTTCGCAATCGGCTGCGCGGCCGCCTGAATGTCGCTCATCGCGCTTTGCAGGTCGCCGACCAGACCGTTTAACGTCGAATCACCGAGGCAATTCGAAAGCGTCCCCATGCGCGCCATATCGGTCGCTAGCGACTGTGCCGGCGTAACGGCAGGCACGGAATCGACCGTCGCGGTCTGGTCCTGAATGACCTCGAAGCTGATCCAGTAAGGGACCCGGAACGGGTACTTGTACGTCGCCCGGAACTGGTCGATGACGACCTGATACCGCAGCTGATCCCAGGACAGCGTGCATTGCAGCCCTTCGCGCCGCACCGAATCGAGAAACCGGGCGCGCGGCACCGCCGATGCGAACAGGAAGAGCCCCGACCACTGCAACGGTATGTCGTCGGCGCCCAGCGCATTGATGCGACGACGGCCGCCGATCATGACGTGCTTGTCGAGCAGCTGCGCTCCGCCGAATGGGATGTTTTCCGAACCTCCGCGCCGCTGAACACGAACGACCCATTCGGCGTGTCGAGCGTGAGCGTGACGAAAGGTGCGGCCATCAGTACATCCCCATGCCAGGGCTAAACGGCGCCGCGTCCGGATTCATGCCGGTGGGGCCCGTAGTTTTGGGCGGAATCATCTTCGACTGAACGTGCGACGCGACTTCGTGACCATCGACGTTCGTTCACGTGGACGTCAGGCGCCTTGGCGGGTGCGGCGGAGCCGTGACCTTGTTCCCGAACGAGATGGGCTCGCCGCCTGCGACGTCCTGATAGAACTTCGCCTGATCGTCCGGCGACATCTTGGACGTCACGCTATCCATCGCGTGATGGATCAGGTAGGCAATGCCGCCGAGCACCAGCGCGCCGATCGAGATTGCGCCGCCGGCCTCCGCGATCGCGCAGCGCCGATCGCTTCGCCTGTGAGCGACGTCGCCGCTTCGGCAATCAGCGTCGCCGTCGTGCGCGTCAGATATTTCGTGAGGCTGACGACGCCTTTTTCGACCCATCCGGCCGCACTCTTGGCGCCTTTCCACGTGGTGAGACCGGCAACCGCGCCTCCGAAGAGCAATCCGAAGTCGAGCGCGCCTCCCGCGATGGGATGGTCTTTCGAAAAATCGGCTGTCGCTCCGAAGAACGAGCCGCGCCTCGAAGGGCCGAGTTGATCGGCCCCATGAGCGTTGCTGTGCCGTTCATCAGCATGATGTTGGCGTTCGCGATGGTCTGGTCCGCAAGGCCGACCGTGCTGACCTGCTGCATCATCCTGCCCACGTCCATCGGCGGCTGGGACAGGTCCTTCAGCCCCGACAGAGCATGCAGGTTTTGCAGCGTCGTGTCTTCGCTGAAGAACGATGCGCCGCGTTGACCCTGCGTGCCGAACGCCATCTTCAGAAGGGCGTTGAACTTGAGCGGCTCCATCTTCTGCCGGTCGTCGGCAAGAATGGATACGATTTTCATCAGGTCCATGCTGCCATTCGCATAGAACTGCGCCTGGTTGCCGCGATATAGACCGAGATCGTGCAGTGCCTCGTTCTGTTTCCTGTTCGAGAACAGCCCGCTACCGAGCGTGTTCGGCAGGGTGTTACCCGCCATTGCGTTCAGCCACGTGCCACTCTTCGTGTTCATGATGCCGCCCTGCATCATCGTGGCGACGAGCAGCATCACATCACTCGAATTTGCGCCGGCGGCATGGAGTGCCGGAAGTGCGTAGCTCGCAGCGCGCGCAATCTGCCCGAGCGATGCGTGCGAGGTGAGAGACGCCTGGAGCATCGACTCGAAAAGCGGCTCAGCCTGCTTCGGATCGTACGCACCCGCCATGTGAGACAGGCCGATAAACGCGTCCGTGGACTCGGTCATCGAGACGCCTTTCAGCTTCGCCTCGAGCGCGATGTACGGCATCGCGAAGTCCATCATCTGCTTCTGCTTGTCGGCGACAGCGTACGCAGCAGCCGGGAACCCTCCAGCATCGACTCGCCGAACGGCTCAATGCGGCCCGCCCGTAGCCCACGCGTACTTGCTCGCGTACGCCATTTCGCGATCGCGCAGGTTCTCGATGCTCGGCTGCCACTGGTCGAACGGCACCTGCGCGGTAGCGACCGCCTTGACGTTCTGATCGGTCAGGCGGGCGTTCTCATATGCGCCAAAGAGCATTCCGGCCGTGGCGACGCCCGTCGCCGTGCCGATGCTGCCGCTCGCGCGCGCTCAGCGGTCGCACCTGCCGGGCCGCCACCACCGCCGGGCACCGCGGACCGCCGGGGACGCCGGGCGTGCGCATGCCGGCAGCCTCGGTTCGCGCGGCCGCCATATTGCGCGCGAGGTCAGCGCTGCTGGCCGCCATCGTGTCGAGCACGTAACTGGCGCGCGTGAGACTGCCTGCGCTGTCACCGAGCGCGGTAGCTGCGGTCGCCGCCTTGTCGAAGCTGCGCGCGATGCTCGCCCCGGCCGCCGACGCCTTGCGCGCATTCGAGGCGAACTCGAGCATGGCGGCGTTGGCCTTGTCGGCCCACTCCACGATGCGCATCAGCGGCCGGATACGTTGTCCTCCAACGTGGCGCCGACGCCGATTGCGTACGCGTTGATCATTTTTTGCCTGCCAGAGTGTCTTCGACGGCCTGTCCGACGATATTCACGATGTTTTCGGCGTGCCGGTACATCGCCGTCGCGAGCACCGGGCGCGGCGGAATGCCTTCCGGTGTGCCTTCTTCCTGATAGACCATGATCTCCGACTCGCTACCCACTATAAACTGGCGCGCGTCAGATTCATGCTCGACGCTGTCACGAAGGCCACCTTTCACCAGCAGCGGCGTGTTCGGCCCAGCGTCGTCGGCTGCCTCGCCGTCGACGATCGCCTGAATGTGTTCCTGCTTCGTCTCGTCTTTCAGCTCGGCCCAGGGAGTCAGCGGCCCCATGTCTTCGCGCTGGTAGTGGCCGAACTCGGCTTTGGCCTCTGCCGTGACGAGGATGGCGCCCGTCTCCATTGCTGCGGCATAGGCGACGTCGAGCTCGGCCACCGCGCGCTCCATCGCTCGCGCGAAGGCACCGAAGGACTGGTACGTTTTCATTCAGGCGCGCCCATTCCATCTGTGACCACGACCACTTGCGGCCCTCAAGCTCGCCGACGGCAATACAAAAGCCCAGGAGATTCGAGCGCGAAAGCTTCGTCGCGACTTCCCACGGGACCCCCGACCTTGTCAGCATCAGCACCTGACGCAGGCCCGAGTCCCGGCTTATTTTTTTGCCTGAT
Organism: Paraburkholderia sp. SOS3; assembly: GCF_001922345.1. Taxonomy (NCBI): domain Bacteria; kingdom Pseudomonadati; phylum Pseudomonadota; class Betaproteobacteria; order Burkholderiales; family Burkholderiaceae; genus Paraburkholderia; species Paraburkholderia sp. SOS3. The sequence goes on from NZ_CP018813.1 coordinate 21,051, forward strand.
CGACCAGATCTTTCTCGTCGCGCCTGTCGAAAGCATTCACGCCGCGCTGAAGCGCGGCGAGCCCCTTATGGCCGAGACGGGTCACGAGGCCGCGCATTTCGCGCAACGTGGTGCACGGCGAGAGACGCTCGTCGTTGATCGCACTCAGGTAGATGAGCGGCAGGTACATACGCACGAGACGCGCGTTGTCGGCTGCCTCCGCTCCCATCGCCTGCACCATGTCGTATTGCGCGAGCGGGCCCGGGTAGGTGAGGGTGAGCGTGCGGCCGTCGCCGACCGGCACGTTGAGCGTATCGCCCGTGATCATGAGCTCGTCGTTCAGCTTGTCGCCACTGGTTTCGGTAACGTTCAGTTCGGTCATGGTCAGTTGAGTTGAATGCGCGTGCTGGCAGCAAACGACACGCGCTGGATCACGTTTTTCTCGGCCTCGGCGTCACCGGCATCCTCGAAGTAGAGAACGACGCCCTGGTACTGGAAAGTACTCACGACGCCGGCCACTTCTTCGATGGTCTCCTGAATAAAGCCGGGTGGCTGGTTCACACCCGCGTAATACGAGGCTTCGATCGAGGCGAAGTAGGCGTCCAGCGTCGCATCGGCGCGCGACACTTCGAACGAGCCCTCCCAGCCGCCCTCCTGAAAGTTGAGCTGGATTGGCAAGCTGTTCAGCGGCTTGACCGTGAGCTTCTGGTTGATCTTGCGGCGCTTGAAGTTCAGCAGCGTCGGCAGCACGAGGGGGCCCGTCGCCGTCAGGATGTCGAACTTGTAGTCGCGCCCGAGGTTTAAACCGTTTTGCGGCATGGCTTACTCCAACAGGGTGATGGACGGCTTAGGGGTTCTGGACAGGCGTTACGGTCACGGTCTGACCGCCCTCGATGTTCACGAGGAAGTAGCGGACGATCGACAGGTAGGTCACCTTCACGAGCGCCTGCATGTAGCCGAGCGCGACCTGACTGAAGGGGTTGTTCTTCGCGTCGATTTCCACCGACCAGCCGGGTTGTGTCGGCGCGTTGACGTTGCCGATCATGTTGTTGGTCTGCAGGTTCGCGAAGAACGCGTCCATCGCGCCCTTCACGTTGCGGCGCAGGTTGATCGTCTGCACCTTGCCCGGCACATACCCGAACGCGCTCGCGATCGTGAACGCGATGTAGTTCGTCATGCGCGTGTAGTTGTCGCCATTCGTTGCGCTATTGCTGCTCGCGTTCTGGCCGGTGCGGCACGCGAAGATGCTGCCCGCCGGCGCGCCAAGCGTCACGACATCGAGACGCGACGTCGAGCACTGCGCGATCTCCGCGTCGCTATACGTCAGGTTCTGCAGGCTACTTTGCGTCGCGATGATGCCGTTGATTGGAGCGTTCAGGATCGACTGCTCGGGGCTCGTCGCGGCCTGAAGCGCCGACGTGTACGTCGCCGGCGAGACCATGCGCTGGACACCGTTGACCGTATCGTTGAAGAACGTCCAGTCGCCTACCAGGCACATGAAGCCATACCCGTCCACGCCAGAATTCGCGAGATTCGTCGCGCTGTCCGTGATGCTGGTGCCCGCCGGGTTCGCGCCGTGGAAATAGATGCCTTCCTGCAGGCCGAAGGCGAGCTGCGCGCTCCATGTGTTCTGGCTCGTACAGTCGATCAGGTTGCCGACCTGTGCGCCCGATTTGCGCAGGGCATACATGCCCGAGCGCACAAGGCCATCGGCGCCGAGCAGCGTGTTGTCCGACACGCCTGCAGCGCCATCGGTGCCGCCCGACAGCTGGTAGGTCGCCGTGAGGTTCGGCACATTCGGCGACGTGCCGAGCGTCGCGATGACGTTCTGCGACGGACCGCGCAACCCGGATTGCCCGTTGTTCACGGCGTTCACGAGGTTCAGCCACACACTGACCGTCAGGGCGATCGAGCCCGGCGCCGTGGCGCCGCCGCCCGTGAGCGTCGCGGTGGCGCTCGTGTAGCCGTTGCCGGCATTGCTAACCGTGAATGCACCGAGGCCCCACGTCAGCGTGACCGTCGCGCCAGTGCCGGCGCCCGAGGTCGCGGACGGCGACACCGGATTTGCCGGTACCGAGCCGCTCGTGAGCGCGCCAGCGTTCGTGACGGCAAGCGCGGTAATCGCGCCGGCATTGGCGGTCACGGTCAGCAGGACGCCATTCGGCAGCGTGAGCGTGTCACCCGTCTGAAAACCCGTACCCGCAGCAGCGACGGCCGCCGACAGGACCTTGAGGCTGATCGAACCAACAGCCTGCACACCGTTGGCCGCCTGCGGCGCGGACAGGCTCAGCGTCGGCACCGACGTGTAGCCAGTGCCCGGCGTGACCGTGCCACCGCTCACGCCCATGCCCACGTTGTCGAACACCTCCGGCGTGAAGCCGGAACGCGTGACAGAAAGCTTGTACGTGTTCGCAGCGGTGCCCGCCGTGATAGCCGCCGTGATGCCATTGCCGACGACGCCCGTGTACATCCCGGTGAGCGTCATGCCGGTGACCGGCGAGCCGGCGGTGTCTTTCAGCTGTGCGCTGGCGGCCGTATCGGTGCCGTCCGTCACACGCACCAGAATGTAGTTCTGGACGTTGTTCAGGTCGCCGATCGCAACGGCCGTCGCGATGTCGTGCAGGCGGTTCGTGACCGGGCCGATCAGCTGCTGCGCCTGCGCGCCATTGCCGACACCCATCATCGGCGCATTGACGGGACCCCACGAACCGACGCCGACCAGACCGAGGCCATCGGTCGCCACGCCGTTAATGAACGCGACGCTGGGCGGCTGGATGATGACGTACAGGTCCGGCGCCTGCAGTGCGGTCTGATTGATCTGACCAGCTTGAAAGACGGGCATCGTTTGCTCCGGGCGTAAAAAAGCCCGCGCAAGGCGGGCCGGAAATAAAAAAGCCGCCTCGAGGGCGGCTTAGGTGCGGAAGTGAGAGAAGATCAGGTGCGCATCAGCAGGCGCGGCGGGATATGGAGGTTCGGTTTCTTGCCGTCGACGAACGAGACCTGAATCTGCCACGCGTGCCGGCCAGTCGACGCCGAACTGCTCGCGCATGATCTGGATGAAGGCTTTCTTGATGCGCACGCAGACTTGCGGCGTCGCTTCCTGTCCGACGAAGCGATCGACAGCGAGCCTCAGTGCCGCGGCAGCCGGACGGTTCAGATCGGCGCTCAATCAAGCACCTTGTGCACGTTGCGAGCCTGCACGGCATTGGCGAGGACCGCCGCAATCGTTGCCTCATCGCGGATCGCGTCTCCTTTGCGATAGGTGCCAAAGGCGTGCCGCACGATGAGGTAGTGGCCGAGCGTGTTCGCGGGCGCATTTTCGGCTTGCGCTACTTCGCCCGACGTCTTTGCGTATCGGTAACTGCATCGGTTTGCCTGGATGCCATGGATGCCTCAGATGTTGAAGGTTTTCGGACTGCCGTTGGTCGGCGTGACCGTTACCCCGAAGTTCGTCACGGTGTTCTGGGTGATCGGCTCGGTGAGCGCGTATTCGACCTCGTACAGCAGGTTGCGTCGATAGATCTGCTGCTTTTCCGAGCCGTCCGACTGCGTGATGCCGCGATGGAGCAGTCTCGCCCATGTGTTGTCGGGCATGACGATGCGCGGATTCTTCTTGAATGCCAGTTCCAGCGGCCGTGCAATCGCGTCGCGCAGCGATTCCGATGGCGTCCAGACGACGACCATGAACACCTGCGCCTGACGCCCGATTTCCTGATACACGGTGACCGGCACCGAGATCGCGGCTGCGAGGTCAAAAACGCGTTCGATGGTGATAACGGCGCCGTCGACCGACGCTCCGGGAATCATTGCGGCCAGCGCGGCCGCGATGGTTTCGACGCTGTCGCCGGCTTGCACGCCGTAGCTGTACGGCACGTAATTGACCCGGATCGTTGCCGCTTCGCCCGGGTTGATCTCGCCGCCGATGGTTACCTGATTCGCCGAGATGTTGATGGCGAGTTCAGGATCCGGGATCGTCGTCTGCGCATCGTCGTCGCCGAGGAACCGCGTGGTGTTCTTCCCCATGCCGGGCATGCCGTAGATGGTGATCATGGCTTTGCCTTCAGCCATGAGCGTCTTCAGCTGCTGCGGAACAGGCCAACCGGACCGCACGACGACCGCGACGTCTGCCACGCTCGGCTGTCCGATGCCGTTCGGATACATCGCTTCGCCAGCGAGAGCGCCGAGCGTGTTCATCACATCGGAGTAGTCAGCCATTACGGCTCCAGAAGTTCGACTTGGAGCGCATATCCTAGCGAATTCCAGTAGGGGGCAGAAACTTGATACCGCTCGCCAAGGTCGTCTGTGACGATGTCGTTCGTCCGGATCAGGCCGAGTTGCGCAGCGCCCCTCGGAATGAACACGGTCCACAGCGTCTTCTCGACCGCGTCTGCGGGTAGCCCGGCATCGGGCCGACCCTTCCCTTTCTTCAACTGGATCGACGCCGGCAGACCTGTCGCGACGATCGTCTCATTAGCCGGTTCCACGCCGCTGTAGTCCGACGTGTACCCGGGCGTGAGGTCCGAGTCCGGTCGACTGACCGTCACAGTGCGCGGATAGATAAACGAACTCATGCGAACATCCGCGCGCGTACGGTCCGAGCATCGCCTTGACGTCTTCGCCGAACAGGCTTGCGGTGAACTGTTCGATCTTCGTGTCGCCGGCCTGATACATGCGGACATTACCGAGCGGTGGCAGCGCCGCGAGCGAGGTGATGATCTGCGCGCACGCCATCTTGACGACGGACGGCAGGTTCGAATACTGGAACCCTGCCACGTAGCGCGCCTTGATCTCGCTGTAGTACGCCAGCATGATGCCGGCAGGCACCCACACCTGACCGGTTTCTGCCTCGATGCCGGCCGCCGTGTTTGCCGGCCATATTTCCCATGCCGGCGGTCCGCCGAACTTCATCAGCGACGCCAGCAGGTTGAAATTGTCGGTGTTGTAGCTCGCCTGATCGCCACGGCGCCCGTATCCGTATCGCCCGGTGCCGCCCACGATGCGCGCGACTGGCACCTTCGCGAGCGAGATCTCGCTGCGATTCTTCGGCAGATAGCGCTTCTCGGTGATCAGCAGGCCGGTTTCCATCGTGCAGCCAGCCGCGTGCTCGAACATGACGCCGTTCGGCACGTTCGCCGCCGTCGTGCCGAGTGTCAGCTGTTGCCCGTTGATGCTGGTGATCTGAACCGCCTCGACGAGATCCTCATTGGCGCGGTCCAGCACCACGCAATCGCCGACCTGCAGCATCGCCGTCGGGCCGCTGACGTCGACGGTGATGCCATTTCCGGGGCCGAACGATGATTGCGCCTCGAACGTGAGTTCCGGACTCAGCGCGGCCATGTAGCACGGCTGCCCTGTCGAGTCGGGGACATAGATCAGTCCCTCGGGCGGCGCAGATAGCCGTCGATCAGTTCACTCGCCTGCGTGACCTGCGCCGCGTTCGTGCTGGTCGGCAAACCGTAGGTAGCGTAGTCGGCTTGCTGGATGTAAGCGCTAGGCATGCTCAGATCGAATACAGGACAACGCCTACCGCGGCGGCGGTAGCTGTTTTTGCGAAACGGAAGATGCCCGGGTACGCCATGACCAGCGCCGGCACGGTGCTGCCCAACTGAGGCGCGATCGCGGACGGAACGTTCTGCCAGTTGCCGGACGCGTCCTGCACCTGCATCGTGACCGTCTCGCCCGAACCGAGGCCACCGGCGACAACAGTGAAAGGACCATCGGAGACGGTGCGCTGGATCGGTACCGAGTTGGCGGCCGCGGTCTGCGCAGCGACGACGATTTGTGCGGCGACGCTCATGCGAAATCTCCGGGAAGCAGGATCGGCGATCGGCGTGCGATGCCCTTATCCAGCATGTATTGGCCGAGCGTGTCGTCAACTTCAGCAGCGCCTTCCGTGAAGGTGACGGTGAAGAGTTTCGGCTTGCCGCTTTCGTCCATGAAGTGAGCCACCGGGAATTCCGAACCGGGCTGCACGTATTGACGCTGCCTGCCACGCGCGCCGGTTTGTAGACCTTCATTGACGTCCTCAAAATGCAGATGGGCGCCCGAAAGCGCCCATTTCCAACACGAATCCGCCCGTATTACGGACGGTTCACGCAGACCACCGCATGGGCATACGACGCGCCCTTGAAGATGATCGTGTCGAACTTCACGCCGACGAACTGGCCAGCGAGGTTGCCGACGAGGCCGAGCTGGAAGAGACGCGGGTTCGGGTTGTATTCCTTGCCGAGATCACCGGATTCTCGACTTCCGACTCCATCAGGATCGCGGCGTAATAGTTCTTGCCGCTCGCCGGGTGGAGAAGCCGTACTTGCCGGTCGTGTCCGTCGGCATGAACGGGTCGCCGATGATCGGCAGCTTGCCGACCTGCGTCGAGATCGCCGCGACCGTGACGCGGCCACGACTTCCATCGAGTCCAGCGTGATGCGCGAGGCCTTCGCTTCCTGATCGATGTAGTCGGCTAGGATCGGGTTCATGTAGACCGCCGTCGGCCGCACCACGAAGTTCTGGTTCGCCACCATCGTCGCGACTTCCGTCTTGATCGCGTC